>NZ_AP028868.1:0-2784 GCF_036511535.1 Indolivaga capnocytophagoides
GTAACCCCCCCCGCCCCCAAAGGGGGAGCGACCAAACGGCAGCTTCACTCAATGGAGTGTTACGCCGTTCGGGTTCGGAAGAAATTTTGCAGGGTTCGAAAAACGGTTGTGTGCTTATTCGAAAAAAAGTTTATGGTGTGGGCGCTCGTCGGGACGGGTGGTCCCGCCCCTTGCCGCTGGGCGCTCCCCGACCGATGATTTTTTAAGTAGTTGATTATATGCCGTTTTTAGGGTATAATAAGAACTTAAGAAATAGAATAAGTTAAGTAGTTGATACTCAATATAGGGTATTTTCCATATTGGAAAATCTGATTTTCCATATTAGAAAGTCACTCTTTCCTATTAGATGTTAAAAAGGAAAATATATTTTGCTTTTTTATTGTATTAATGGAAATTTAAATATTCCTTTGTGGAAAATCAAATTATACTTTTTCACCGATATATAGAAAGTCAAATTTGCCTAAATAGAATGTTTATGGAAAATAAGAAAGTACTCAAATTAACCGATTTTCAAAAAAACGAAGAAAACCCCTTTATGAAACAAGCAATTGAAGGGATTGAAAATCACGTTGTTAAGAAATACAAAAGTAGTACGGGAAGTGATAAAAAAGCTGTAGTTGCTGTTGCTGATACAGATACAGGAGAAGTATTCAAAACCTCGTTTATCCGACAAATAGAAGTAGATGAAGAGCAATTTGCAAAACTATACCTTGCGAATTTTGCCGCTTTTTTCAATCTATCACAATCAGCTATTCGGGTTTTCGGGTATATTCTAACTTGCATGAAGCCTAAGAATGATATGATAATTTTCGATAGGCGAAAATGCTTAGAATACACCCAATACAAATCAGACAAAGCCATATACAAAGGATTGGCAGAGCTCGTACAAAGTGAAATCATAGCAAGAGGTCCAAACGAATATAATTGGTTCATTAATCCGTTGATTGTCTTTAATGGGGATAGGGTTTCATTTACAAAAACATACGTTCGGAAAAAGACTTTAGCTGCCCAAAAGAAAGAAGAAGCAGAGAAACGACAGTTATCACTTGGTTTTGACGAACTGTAACACTCCATTGAGTGAAGCTGCCGTTTGGTCGCTCCCCCTTTGGGGGCGGGGGGGGGATAGATAAAGTTCCTCTATGTAAAGTTATAATGGGGGATGAAAGGCAAGGTTCGCTAACCTTACCCCGATTGTTTATGCTTCCCAGCATTCAATCTATCCCCGTTTATGGGTTTCTCTTTCACCCTACAAAGATAACCTCATGGGGGAAAAATGTCCAAGAATATGGGGTAAAAACTATCAAGTCGGTAGAAAATAAGTATCTTTGAAGTACATTTTTAGTAGAGGTACTGGTATGCCTAGACGAAGCAGATAGGCAAAAATAAAGCCGCTGGGGATGTCGGATGTCCGTCAATTAACTCCAGCGGCTTGTATTTTGGTAACTCTCCCGTATCGGTCAGCTACCGTTTGGTCAGCAACAAAGGTAGTACTTTATTGTCGCAAATCCAAATGTTTTCCCCTTTATTTGTGCATTTACAAAACATTCACTAACTTCGCACCTATGCAGTATGGTGATAGCACACTAGCACCCTAAAGGGTACGTGTGTAAGGGGACAAGCCCCCTTAACCCCCTGTCAGCCGGCTGTCACCGGCTGTTATCGATTGTCACAAAAATGTTAACTTATGGGAGCAACAAGTATTCATGTACAAGCAGTGAAGCCGGGGAGCGAGATTCACAACTTTAGGGAAAAAGAGTTGGACTATGTTCGTCCGGAACTTAGTCATTTGAATGAAAGCTGGGTTGGAGATAGCATCTCCCATCGGCTGGAGAGTGCGAAACAGAGATATTTCGATACGGTTGGGCAGAAGATGCAGACTAAAGCAGCACCCATACGGGAGGGGGTAATAGTAATCAAGCAAGAAACCACCATGCAGGAACTCCAGCAATTCGCTGCGGTCTGCAAGGAACGTTTCGGTATTGAAGCGTTTCAAATCCATATACACAAGGACGAAGGATACATGAACGCAAAGCAATGGACACCTAACCTTCACGCCCATGTAGTTTTCGATTGGACGCAGCCGAACGGGAAGAGTGTGCGTTTATCGCGTGATGACATGGCAGAACTCCAAACCATAGCATCTGAAGCACTGGGCATGGAACGTGGTGTTTCTTCTGATCGCAAACACTTATCGGCTATGCAGTACAAGACCGAATGTGCGAAAGAACAGCTTCAGGAACTATCCAACGATATATCCAGTGCGTTAGACAAGCACAAGGACGTGCAAAACCAGCTTCTTCAGCTTCAGAAAGAACTACGTTCCATTGAAACAAAGAAAAACGTCCAAAAACTCATTTCTAAGGCTTCAGAGAAGTTTTACGGCTTGATAGGGAAAACGGTTAACGATAGGGAAAAAGATGCCTTAAAAGCCAAAATAAAGGCTTTAGAGGGGGAAAATGAACAGCTATCCGATAGACTGGGAAAGGCTATACTTGAAAAAGAGCGAAACGGCACAAAGGTATTCAAAGCCGAGAACGACAAGGAGTATTATAGACAGCAAATGGACAATGCAAGGACAACCAGTAACCGACTAAGAACGGAGAACCAAGAACTAAAGACCGAAACCAAGGAATTGAAAAAAGAACTTGGTAAGATGAAAGACTTGTTCAATTCCGAACAACTGGAGGCTTTAAGGCATCATTTCCCAAACATATCAAAAGCTATGGAAGAGGGGAAAGACCTACTCAAGCAAATCACCAGAAGCAGAGGTTTCGGCATGGGTAT